>NZ_JCAQOH010000002.1:0-14122 GCF_041475635.2 Xanthomonas sp. NCPPB 1638 | reverse complement strand
AACCCCTTCCCGCACGGAATCCGCGCGTGACTCTTGCCATTGAAGGGGTCAGGCCGTAGAATGGGGTTTAGCTAAACTGTTGTGCGTTGCTGTTTCCAACAACACCAACAAACCTCAGTTCTCCGGTGTCTTGACCCGCAGCCGTTCGCCAAAACGCCTACAGGCTAGACCCCATCTCCTGCCAAAGCCCCGTCGCCAAACGGGGCTTTTGCTTTTTTACGGCTCGATGCTGGTGCCACCCAGCAGCTCGCCACCTTTACGGGTCAGCGTCTTGGGCTTCCACCCGGCCACGTCCGCCTCGAAGCGGTAGATGCCGTGCTGGATCAGCAACGACGCCGCCGCGTCAATCGTGCGGAAGTAGCGGGGGCCGCCCCGATACTGCCCAAGGATGCGATTCTCTCCGCCGATCCGAAGCGCCAGAACCAAGCCCTTCTCTGCAACGGTGACAGTCGCACCCTGTACGCCACCAACCAAAACGACCTCCTTAAACGCGGTCGGATTGATGACAGCCTTTGAATCAAACGTAATCATGCCCCACCTTCGCAGCAGTGTCCAGCATTAACGAAAAATGCAGGTGTCGGTTTTCGATTATGTAGCTGCTACCTAGCAGCAAACTAGCTGCTAGATTGTTCGTAGTGGTCAAGGGCCTTTTCCAGTATCTCGACCAGCAGCACACCTTCACGCTGCGCCAGGGCGCGGATGCGAGCATCCCATTCCGGCGTCACCCGCGTGGCGAACTGCACCGTGCGGTTCGTCTTGCGGGCGCTCCGGCCGTCGATCTTCTTGGCCGCCGGCGCTTGCGGTGGTGGGTTGGCGGCGGCCGGCCTGGCTACCGGCGCAACCTCCGGCGCGGTCAGGTTCGTGCTGGCCTCGTCCAACGTCGGCGGTGCGCCCAGCTCGTCGCGCCGGCCTTTCAGTTTCTTGAGCTTGGATACGTCAGCCATTTGTCACCCGGTCGATGAGCGATTGAATGAGGGTGTCGGCCCGCTCGTTCAGGCCCGCAAAGCGGGTTTCCGTGATGCTGTGGCCGGTGTTTTGCGCCTGGCGGTAGGCCGGCCGGTCGCGTAGGCTCCCGTCCAGGACGGTGTAGCCGGCCTGCTGCAAATAGACCCGCGCCGCAACCTCTTCCGCCGGCGTGCCGATGCGGTTGAGGGCGAACGCCAGGCGGTCGTTCGGGACACCGGCCTTCGTCAGTGCGTGAAACTCGCGCACGGCCGGAATGAGGTCATCCCTCGATGCGCCGGACGGCTGCACGATCAGATCGGCAGCGCGGGCTATGTCGAGCGTTGCCGAGCTGGTGCGGGCCGGCCCGTCGATGATGAGAAGGTCGTACCCCTTGGCCGCTTCCAGCGCCTGCGCGGCCGTGGCGAACGCCTCCACGGACACCACGGGTTCAATGCCCTGGGAAAGCCGCAGGCGGTGCCAATCGACAGCCGTTCCCTGCTGCGTGTCCAGGTCGGCCACCTTCACGCGCAAGCCGCCGGCGGCCGCTTCGCGTGCAAGGGCGCGCGCCAGGGTGGATTTCCCGACGCCGCCTTTCTGTGAAACGAATGCGACAATAGCCGCCATGATTTAGCCCCTATCTAGCTGCTAGGTAGCATCGATTATAAGATAGAAGCTAGATGTAAGATAGTGGCTAGATAGCTTTTAGCTGCTAAAATTGCGCCGCCGCGCCCGCTCGGCGTCGGCCAGGTCGCCGGGCCACGTCGCCAGCTCGTCATCGGCGAGGCCCGCCAGGATTTGCGGCAGGTTTTGGGTTCGGTACGGGGGCATCGGCAGGTCGGCTACCGGGCCTTCGTCGTCCAGGAAAGCCGGCTCGGGCAGCTCGGCCGCGCCCTGCTCCACGTCGGCCGCCGCGCCGGCGTCGGCCTCGGTCAAGGCATCCTCCACGAAAGCGCCATGCCTGGCCGCCTCGGCCTGGCTCATGTCGCGGCTGGCCCATATCCGTTTGACCTGGGCCACGCTGCACCCGGCCAGCTTGGCCGTCTCCGCGATGCTCTGGCCGATGCTGCGCAACGCAATGACCTGGGCGCGCAGCTTCGGATCAGCCCGCCGGCCCTTGTAGCGGCCGTCCCGCTTCGCCAGCTCGATGCCCTGGCGCTGCCGCTCGCGGCGATCCTCGTAGTCGTCGCGTGCCATCTGTAGGGCCAGCTTCAAAAGCATGTCCTGGACGGATTCCAGGACGATCTTGGCAACGCCCTGGGCCTCGGCCGCCAGGTCGGATAGATCGACCACGCCAGGGACGGCCAGGCGCGCACCCTTGGCCCGGATCGAGGCCACCAGGCGCTCGGCCTCGGGCAAGGGTAGGCGGCTGATGCGGTCGATCTTCTCGGCAATGACCACCTCGCCGGGCTGTAGGTCGCCGATCATGCGCAGCAGCTCGGGCCGGTCGGCGCGTGCGCCGGATGCCTTCTCGCGGTAGATGCCGGCGACGTAGTACCCGGCGGCCTTCGCGGCCGTGATGATCCCTTCCTGGCGTTCAAGGTCTTGCGCGTCAGTGCTGACGCGCAGATAGACCCGCGCCACCATCGGCGCGGCTGCTGGCTTCGTTCTGGTCATGTTGGCCGGCTCCTTTGGGCATACCTGAATGCGCCTATCGTAGCCCGGTAGGCTCATTTATAAAAGTGCGATCTATATGCGCCTAGCTCAAAACGCCATCCCTAAAGAGCCTTTTCAAGACAGTTTCAGCGCGATGGACTCGGGGGCAGGGAAGGGCTATTATCACTAGGTATTACTACGTGATAAGAGGCCCACTATGGCAACGTCTCTCAAGATCGACGACACGCTGAAAGGTCGAGTCCACCACCTCGCCAGCCAGCGCCGCCGCTCGCCCCACTGGATCATGCTCGAAGCGATCCAGCAGTACGTCGAGCGCGAAGAAGCCCGCGAGAGCTTCAAGCAGGAAGCCTTGGCATCCTGGGCGGCCTACAAGGAAACCGGCCGTCACCTGACCGGCCAGGAAGTTCGCACCTGGTTGAACACCTGGGGCACCAGTGACGAAAGGGCGGTGCCTGAGTGCCACAAGTAATCGTCACCGAAGGCGCGGCGGAAGGCTTGGAACGATGCCGGCGGTTCCTGGCCGTCAAGGCACCGGACGCCGCCAGGCGTGCCGGCCAGGCCATCGAGCGGCAATTCCTGCTGCTGGAGACGGCCCCCGACATTGGCCGGCCGTTCCCTGAAATGCCCGAGCTGCGCGAGCTGGTGATTGCCTTCGGGGATTCCGGCTATGTGGCCCTGTACCGCCACGAACCGGCCGACGATGCGGTGTATGTTCTGGCCTTCCGGCACCAGAAAGAGGCAGGCTACTGATGGGCAGGAAGGAAACCGAGGAAGCGATTGCAGATAGCCGAGCCGGCCACGTGACGCGGGTTGGCTCGGTGGCCGAGCTGCTGGCCGAGCTGAACGCCGACGACACGCCGGATGTTCAACAAGGCAGCACCAACGTCTATGCCGACCTGGGCTTTCCCGACGCCGACGAAATGCTGGTCAAGGCCCAGCTCGTGACCAAGATCGGCGAGGCCATCAAGGCACGGAAGTTGTCGAGCGACCATGCGGCGGCAGCTCTTGGACTGATGTCGGCCGAGCTGGGCGAGCTGCTGGCCGGCCATTTTCGGGCGCACTCGGTCGATGACCTGGCCCGCCTGGCGGCGCTGCTCGATGAGGCCGGCCGATGACTGACCCGAAGAACCTGGAAACCTGGTTGCATGAAAAGGCCGGCCCGGCCCATGACGAGCTGAAAGCCGATCCGGCCCGCGCCGTCTCGGCCGGCCGGGTGCGCTACACGCTCGATGAGCTGCTGGCCGAGGCCGAAGCGGCCGGCCAGCATCCATTGCCGCCGGAGCAACGCGAATGGGTGGATGCCCCGGCCGTTGGCCGTGAGCTGCTGCCCGAAGACTTGCAAACCGCCGAAGCCATAGCCGGGTTCCTTGCCGACGCCGAAGCCACCGGCGATGCGGATTACATCGAGCACGCGCACCAGGTCGCGGCACGTGCGCGGGCCATGCACGGCATAGGGTAGGGGAGCTGGCCAGCATCGCTATTTCTGGCGGTGCTGCAGGTGGATCTCATCGCCGGAAATGACGATGCGAGATCCACGCCAAGGGAAAGGGCAGGGCGGCCGTCATCGCTCGATCTGGCGATGCTCGAGCACGCCGGCGCGCATCGTCGGAAACGGCGATGCAGGCCCGAAAACGACAAGGGCGGCCACTGGGCCGCCCTTGCTGTTCCTGGTGGAGCCTACGCGGCGAGTGACTGCCGCACCGCGTCCAGGGCCTGGCGGAAATCGTCCCGCGTGGCCTGGCCCGTCTCGGCCTGGTAGTACAACACCATGAACATATTGGCGACGGCCTCAGCCATCGGCGAGAGCTGCCGCGCCGCGTCCTGGTCGATCCAGTCCAGGGCCGCGAGCTGCGCGGCCGCGTGATGGACTGCCTGAGTTGCGATTGCATTGGTAGGATTCAAAGTTGCCATGATTCACCTCTCTATCAGGTGGGTTTGTGGAAGTCGGCCGGCCCCACGCCGGCCGGCGCCTTATTGCCGCCGCTGGCCGCTGCTGTAGAAGCCGGCGGCTTCTGCCAGCGGCGTGTTCCTGTTGCTGCCGCTGTGGCTGTTGCTCGATGACCTGGCCGCCGGCCTGGTGACCTCGATGGCAGACGGGGCAGGGCGATCAACGAAGGCCGCCACTTCCGCCGCTGCATCAAGCTCGGTTGATTGATCGCCAGGCGGTTCAAACTCCACCGCCGGCCGCTGCACCTGGTCGAGCGCCAGGCAGTCGAAAAAGCCGCTACGTTTCATTGTCACGCCTCCGATTTACCGTGGTCGCGGTTGGCGAACGCGGCCACTTCGGACTCGGGATCGGAAGCGGCCGAATCAGCCCCCGCCAGGCTGTCGCCTCCAAAGGTGGGCATCCCCTCGGCCGCCTGGTCGTTCTGACTGCTCGCTCTGATCGCAGCGGCAATCTTTCCGCCGGTCGTGTCGGCCATACGTTCAACAGCGGCGTCCCGGATGCTGGCGGCCTTGGCCTTCGCAACGTCGCCGATGCCTTGTGCCAAGTTCGCAGCCGTCGCCGCGATAAGGCTTCTCGCTCCCTGATCGGACTTCGTGCCACCGGCATCACCGCCGGCGCTGGCCTTCGAGCCGCCACCCTCGCTGCCCTTCGAGCTGGAACCTCCATCCGATTTACCGGACTGCTGCCCATTGCGACCACCCGAACCGCTGGCACCGCTGCCCGAGCTGCTGCCGAAGCCGGCGGCCTGTGCAAGTGGTGTAGTGGTGCCCGCACCTGAGCCTGAACCGCCACCAAAGCCAGCAGCTTGTGCAAACGAGCCTGCATCACTGCCGGAATCGGAGCCGCCGCCGAACATGGGCATGCTGCCCGCGTCATTTGCTGCGTAGCCCTGCGCTTTCTCGAACGCGGCTTTGATCGCCGACGCACCGCCGCCAATGGAAGCCGCACCGGCCGCCAATGCCGCGCCTCCAGTGGCAACCGCTGATCCGACCGCCGCCGCTGCACCGATAGCAGCACCGCCGGCTGCCGCGATGCTGCTGGCTCCGAAGTTTCCGATTCCACCAGCCGCACCAATGCCGCCACCCGAAACGATGCCGGAAATCAGCGGCGGAATCCTATTGACCAGGAACAGCAGGCAGACAGCCACAACAAGCATCACGGCCAGCTCTTGAGCCGCCATGTTCCCGCTAATCTGGCTGTAGTAGTGCGTCAAGAACTGCTTGCCGATGGCGACAATGAGCACCATCGCCAAAATCTGCGCGGCAATGCCCAGCACGGTCTTGTAGTAGTTGATCGCTATATCGGAAGTCCACCGCGAACCACCGAAGCCGAGAAAGAAGATGCCGGCATAGAGCAGCACCCAACTTGACGCCAGGAGAAGGAGCAGATTCACGGCGATGAGCGCGAGCACCAGCAAAACGCCTAGGGCCATCAGCTCCATGACGATGGCCGTTCCCATACGTCGCCACCCCAGTTCGGAAGTGGCCTCGACAGTGCGGTCGTACAGCTCGAAACCGATATCCACGATTGCGGATGGCCCCAGCCTGCTATCACCAAGGCCACCAGCCTGTGCGCCGAGCTGCTGCATGGATTGAACGATGGTGCCGGCGATGTTCATGCCTGTGGTGGCGTTCGTCAGCAACCACCAGAAAAAGCCGGTGAAGATCGTGAAGCGGACGAACTCCGCGAAGAACTCACCAATGTCGGCTTTGCGTAAGGCCATCATGCCGAACGTCCAGACCATCGAGATCACCACCAGCGCCCAAAACAAGCGGCTGGCGGCAGCTTCGATTGCCGGCCCCCACGTCGATGCAGCATTGTGGAAGCGTTGCAGGACGTCATTCATGACACCACTGCTATTGAGCTGTTGAGCCATTGCAGGCTCTGACAGCATGGCTATGAACACGGCCGCGAGGCCGCCCAGAAGTAGCTTTTTCATGCTGACGGCCTCTAGAAGTTGTCGGCGGGACTGGGCTTGAACTCCCATTTCCGCATGTCCTGGGCCTTCTGGAACGCCTTGCATTCCTCAATGAAGGCCGCCCGCTTGGCTTCGCTCTTGATCTCGCTAAGGGCTTGCTGATAGGTCGGCGGCTTGCACGTTGCCGCGTTCGGCTCTGGCATAGCGTCATCGCCGCATCCAGCCAGCCCCGCCGCTACAACCGCCAGGAGCATGATCTTTTTCATGACCGTATCCCCTTAGAAGTTGTCGGCCGGGCTGGCCCGGTAGTTCCAAGTGCGCAACTGCTTGGCCCTGGCCTCGCTTCGTGCATCGGAGTCGATCTCGGCCGCCTCACGTGCCGCAAGCGCGTTCTGCTGCGCGATCAACAGGCCACGGATTTGCAGAAGCTGGTTTGCCTGGTTGGCGGCAAGCTGGTTGGCATAACCGATGGCCTGCATCTGGCCGTTCGCGCCCTGGGCTGCTGACTGCAACCGTTCGAGCTGCCGAGCATCAGCGGTGAGATTGCGCTGCTGCTGTTCAAGGCCCTTGAACAAGGCATCGTTGGCCCTCTTCTGGCTTTCACTCGCCAGGCGGCGGTTCTCTTCCATCGCAGCCTTCTCGGCCGGCGTGCAGCCACCGGAGCCGTTGAAGCAAGGCGAACTGCGGTAGTAGGCCACGTCCTGGAATTTGCCCAGGTAGGCATCGAGACTGCCGAGCTGGGTCTTGTAGTAGTTCAGCGTATCGACCGCATTCATCAGCCCGTTGATCGTGGACTGCGCCTGATCCCAGATATAGGCCGCCGGCGCGACCGTGTTCTGGATCATGTTTTCGTACTGCTGGAGCTGGGTTTGATACTGCTCGATTTGCTTGAGCGTCTGCGCCACCGACTCAATGGCCGTCATGACGTTCTGCACCAGGTTCCCGCCGTCGATGACGGGAATGCCGGCCTGCGCCGGGGTGATGATGATGCTGCCGGCCAGGGCAGCGGCGAGCGCGGTTTTAGCCGCTAAAAGGCGGACGTGTTTCATGGTCGAGTTCCTCGATGTGATGAGCGGCTGCGCTGCGCCGGCCTGCTGCCTTGTCGGCAACTGGCGGCGTTGGGCCATCACAGAGACAGCACGCCACGAATCGCTGTCCCGGTACCCGACCTGGGCGACACCGTTGCGCCCGGCCATTTTTGTTGAACATCGGTGTAAGCTAACTAGCTGCTATATAGCTTCTAGCTGCTAACTTGGATGCTAATCGAACATCCGAAAGTTCGCAAGCGTCATCGCCCGCGCTTCTTGCCCTCCTGGCGTTTCGCCTTCTTGGCTTCCATCTGTGCTCGTAGCCGCGCCTCGCGCTGTTCCAGCTCGGACGGCGCGGGCCGGGCCGGCGGCTGCACCTTGGCCGCCGGCGGTGCCGGTGTGGCCTGGGTCGGCGCTTGCGCCGGCTGCTGGGCCTCGCCCTCGATGTGCAGGCCGTCGAGCTGGCCGAGTGTGCGCAGGCCATGCCGGCGACCTGGTGGCGGTTTCTGGCCGACTGCCGGCACGCCTGGCCGGCGCTTGGCTTGGGCCTTGGTGGCCTCGGCCTGCCGCCGGCTTTCCAGCGCCGGATCGGCGAAGGTGATGGGTAGCTGGGCATCGACGGCCGCACGGATGACCTGCGCCTTGAACTCCACGCTGCCGCTGACGGTGATGCGCTCGCCGTAGCGTTCCATCGCCAGACGCAGCGCCGCCGCCACGCCGGCGCGGTCGGCCTGGCTGGACACGGCCAGGCGCTCGCCGTCATCGCGCACGGCCGCGCTGCCGGCGCGGTAGATGATCGTGCCCTTCTTCGTGATGTTGTCGATCACCGGCGCATGGCCGGGCTTCACCTGGCCGTCACCCTGGATGGTGTCGCCCTTGAGGCCCTGGGCCGCCTCGCGGGCGCGCAGCGCATCGAGCGCCTGGCCGTCGCCGGCCGTCGCCTGTTGCTTGAGCCAGTCGGCCCACGGCCGCCGGCGGTGCTCGTTGTAGATCGCCGCTCGCTCCTGGTCGTGGCGCTTGTTGATCGCCTCCAGGTCGGCCCGCAGCGCGGCGCTGGCCTGGGCATACAGCAGCTTCTTGGTCAGCCGGCCATCGGTCAGGTGCTTGATGGCCGCCCGCCTGGCGGCCGCCGCCTTCTTGGCGTTCTCGATGGCACGATCCTTCCGGCGCTTCGCCTCGGCCAGCACGCCGGCCCTGGCGGCCGTGAGGGTCTGCTGTGCGCCCTTGTACCTGGCGTAAAGCTCGGTCGTGTCCAGGCCGCCGCGCAAGCGCAGCGGTCGGCCCTTCTGGTAGCTGCGCCGGGCCGGCGCGGCCTGACGCTCGGGCGATGCCTCGAACGCGCCGAGCCGTTTTTCCAGGGCGGGCTTGGACAGGTCGCGGGCTAGGGTGCTGGCCTTGATGATCGTGCCGTCGCCGGCCTCGATGACCAGGCCATTACCACGTACGCGCAGCGCCAGGCCGTTGTCGCGCATGACCTGGTGCAGCTCGGCCCAACTCGCCGCGCCCTTGATCTCGTCCAGGCATTCGCGCTTGATCCAGCCGACCAGGCTTTCCACGCCGGCGTGCTGTTCCAGGTCGCCGGCCCTGGCCGCCGCGCCGCGTTGGCGTGGCTCATGGTTGTCCCGTTCCAGGCCGTAGTCGCGTTCCAGGGTCGTGCAGAGGTCGGCGAGCGCCCGATGCGAGTAGTACGGCTCCTGCATCGTGCCCCTGGTCGGGTGAATCTTGTTGATGGCGATGTGGATGTGCAGGTTGTCGGTGTCGTTATGCACGGCGCTGACGCGCTGATGCTCGCCCAGGCCCAGCCCGTCGCAGATGCGGGCCTCGATCTGCCGCAAGGTGTCAGCGCTCGGCTGCTCGCCGGCGCGGAAGCTGACGATCAGGTGATAGGTCTTGTCGCCCTTGGCCCGCGTGTTGGCCTGCTGGGTCGCCAGTACCTCGGTGATGGCGTCGCGCACGGTGTCGGCCGCGCAGTTCGTGACCTGCACCTGGCCCAGCCGATGGTCTTTGCTCTGCGCGTCGGTGACGTACCGCACCAGGCCGGCGAAGTCGGACTTGCCCAGCGAACGCATGGGCACGTGCTTGGCGATCACGATTGCCCGCCTCGCGGCCGCACCACGCTTTCAGCAATGGTGCTGATCTTGTCCTGGGTCGCCTCGATCCGAGCCAGCAGCGCCCGGATGGTGTCGTCGCCGAAGCGGGCCGTGCGCGGGTCGTCGGTCAGCCAGAGCTTGAGCAGGCCGCCCAGCCGGCCGAGGTCGCCATTCACGCGCACCAGGTCGCGCACGTTCTCGAAGTCCGTCACGCCCTTGACCTGGTAGCCCTGGCCGACCGCCAGCAGGTAGGCGGATGTACTCATGCCGGCGGCCTGGGCGTTGGCCTCGATGGCGGCCCGTTCGTCCGGCAGGCAATAGACCTTGATGGGCGTGCTGCCCTTCCTCGTTACCTTGTTCTCGTTGGCCTCCATCTTGGCGTCCTCTGTCGTTGCCGGCGGCCGCCGGCTGGCCCCGCAGGGCAGGATGCCCCGTTGAGCGCCGCAGGCGCGAATAAGGGGAAGTGAAGAGGATCACCGCGCTTGCGTGGTGGGCCTACTTCACACATCCTGCCCTCTATTCAGCATTGCATTCAATGAGGAAACTATACCGCTATTCAGTAGGATTGCATTGTTTTTCGCTAGGAAAATGGTGTATTGGTGCGCAGTAAGGCAAAATGCAGTGGAATCCACGAACAAACAACGATTCACTACTGATTTCCACGCGGTTTCCTACTGCTTTCCACGCATGAACCCGCGCACATTGCATGAACCGGAATGATGCTGATGGGAACCCGATACACCGATGAACTTGCCGCCTGGGCCAGCACGAAAGCCGAGGCAAAGCGCCGACAGGACACGGCGGCCGTGGCGTTCCTGGCGGTCAAGACGGACGTGATCGAGGCGATGGACGCCGGCTACGCGCTGACGACGATCTACGATCACATGCACGAGACCGGCCGGGTGAAAACCAGCTATGAGACGTTCCGCCGGCACGTCCAGCGGTTCATCAAGGCAGCACCGGCCGCCACCACGCCGCCGACACCGAAGGCCACCATCAGGTCGGCCAGCAGCTCGCAAGCCACCGTTCCAGCCGTCACGCGAAAGCCGGCCGCACCAGTTCCGGCCAACCCCGCCGGCGAGCAGCTCGGAAAGATTCCCAGCCTCAACTTCAACCCGACGCCGAACAAAGAAGACTTGCTGTAAGCCGCCCCGAAGAGGATGGACGCCAGAAGGGAAAGCCAGGCCCCTCAAGTGTCAATAGCCCCATGACGTGAAATCTCCCCCCTGTTCCCTTCCGCCAACCAGCAGGAAGGGCGGCTAAACCTGACCGCCAAAGGCCAGGCTCGCGCCCCTCAAGTGTCAATAACCGGGCCTCCCCCTAGTTCGTGAAATCGCCCCCCCCTGACGGCTCACTCGCCGCCCGGCTTCTTCCTGGTCGCGGGCTTGGCCTCGGCCGCCGGCGGCGTGATGCGGGCCAGCAGCGCGGCAGATTGCTCCTTGAGCGTGTCGAGCTGCCCGGCCATGCGGGCAGCTTCCTCGCGGGCCAGCGCAGTTGCCTTCATGGCCTGGTCGCGCTCGGCCTGCGCTGCCGTCAAGCGTTCAGCCACCCGCTGCGCCTCGGCCGCAGCGGCCTTCCTCTGCTCCTGGTGCGCCTCGCGCTCGGCATCGGCTTTGGCGCGGACGGTCGCCAGTTCCTCGCGCACCTGGTCAAGTTGCGCGGCGACAGCCTGGCCGGCCTTCTGCTGCTCGGCCAGCGCCCCGCGTGCCTGGTCAGCGTCCTTGTGCGCCCTGTCCAGCTCCGTGCGCAACTCGTCGGCCCGGCGCTCGATCTCCGCATTGCGCGCTTCCGCCTTCTCGGCCCGGCTCGTGGTGTCGTCCAGCTCCTGACGGACGGCGGCGAGTTCCTGGGCCAGCTTTTCGGCTCCGGCCTTCTCGGCAGCCAGCGCAGCCGTAGCCGCGTCCAGCTCGCCGGCCTGGCGCTCGAAAGCCTCGGCCAGTTCCTGCCGCATGGCGTCAAGCTCGGCGCGCTCGGTTTCCCACGCAGCTTGCGCGCTGCGCAGGGACTCGTTCGCCAGCTCCTGGGCCTGCTGCCAGATCGTCGCCACGGCCGCGTTGCTGGCCTGCTGCACGGCCTCCGGCACCGCCACGGCCACCGGGGCGGCCTGGGCAGTCTGCGCCCTGCGCCACTCCTTCATCACGGCGCTGGCTGCGTTCATATCCACGCGGGCGGCTCGTCGCACGGCATCGACCGTGGGCATCGTCTGACGGCCTGACTGCTCGAAAAGATCGGTGGCGGCGGCAATGATGCGCTCGCGCACGTCAGCGGGGATTTGAGGGGCTTGCTGCGTCATGGCCTTGGCTCCAATGGATAAAATAATAAGAATAATATTCTTATTCTTCTTATTATGCAAGCGATTATTCTCGACCAGGCCAGCCCGGCCGCGAGCGCGTCACTGTCGAAATTCGGCCCTAGCAGCCCTCGCAGGGGCGTTTTCAGGGGTCAGTGGCACAACCACCCTACCCCACCCGGTTTCGTGGCTCCTGCGCGTTCCTATGAGGTCGGATGCCAGACACAAAAAAAGCCAGGCCACGGCCGGCCCGGCTTCCTCTTGGCGTCAAATTTAGCGGCTAAAAATCAGGCTGCGGCCTGTAGGCGCTTCACGGCTGCAACGAAATCCAGGCGCAACAGGTGCATGGCAAGGTCAATGGCCCCGCCGCCGCCCCTCTCGGCTCGGGTGTCGTACCACTTCGGCCCGGTCGCCAGCAGCTCCACGCCACCACCGCCCAGCGCGACATTCACCCGCACGGTGGCCTTGTCCTTGATCGGCTTGAAATCCGGGTCGTGCTTCCAGTAGAGGCCCAGGAGATCGAGCGCGGCCGTGACCGGCATTCCCTGCAATTGGGCCAGCAGCTCCGGCGGAAAAGCTCGACGGGCACGACTCATGACAGCACCCCGGCAAACTGGACGGGGGAGCCGCCCTTCGGGCGGCGGGCTACTCCGGGCCTTCGGCCCCTCCGCGCCGTCCCGGCGCTGCGCGGCCCGTGGATAACGTGCAAGCAAGTTACCCACCGCCCTTACCGGCTACTCGCGTTATATGAACGCGGGGGGCTACTCCGGCCTTCGGCCGAGCCGGCCGGAAAGGAAACGACGACAGAAAACATCACACCACCCCCCGGCCGGTAGGCTTCGCCATTAGTAATACGGACGGACTTTGGACACCCTCTCGGCCGCCATCGTCATTTCCGGCGATGTTGGCCACCGGCGCGGCCTGGTCGGCTGTAATACGGACGGACTTTGGACACGCGGCCGCCTCCTTGGCGTACATGGCCGCCAGGGACTTGCTGATGCCCATGCGCTGCGCGATAGCACGCACGGAAAGCCCTTCGGCCTTGAGTGCCTGGGCCTGCGCACGCTTCGCCTCGGCCGCGTCCAGGTAGGTTCCACGATCTACGGCACCAGCGGCTCGCCGGCGGGCCGTGTGGCGCTCCCTGTCGCGCTCTTTCGCCATGTCCGAGCTGATGAGCGTGCGGAGCTTGCACTGTTCCTCGTCTGAGATCTGAAACAGGCTGATGAGGGTGTCGTTCTTGGGCGTGTAGAGCTGGGAAAGCTGCTTGCCGCCGAACTCCACTTTCTCGCCGGCTTCGTGCGCCTTTGCCTTGGCGTACAACGTCATCAGCTCCTTGGAGCGATACGACCAGGCCGGATCAAGCTCGCCGGCCAGCGCGGCCGCCTCGTGGTACATCTGCCCGCTGTGCGTCGCACCGGACAGCAGCAGGAAGTTGAGACGCCAGAAAAGGTGCTGCATCCGCTCCCCTTCCCTGACGCCGCCGCGCAGCTCGGCCAGCTTGCGCAAGTCTTCCAGGCGATCCCATGCGAGCTGCCGGCCGGAGAAGCCACGCAGGTTGTCGGACTTGCCGCCGGGCAGTAGCTTGAGCTGCCGGCGCTCGATGCGCTCCTGGCGCTGCTGCTCGATAGTCCAGCGGGCCACCGGCAGCAGCATTTCGGCCAGGTACTCGAAGCCGTAGCGCACCGGCTGGCCGTCCTGGCCATGCTCGACATGCACCACGCGGCACACGTCGCCGCTCTTGGTATTCACGGTGCTGACCAGGCGCAGCACGCGGCTTGCGTCCTTCGCCTGGGGGTCAGCACCGAGGCCGGCCAGGCGATCAACAAGATACCGCTGGCAGGCGTTCCAGCGCGGCAGCGCCTGGCGCGGCAAGGTGCCGTCCAGCAGCCACTTGGCTTGTATGCCGCGGCCGCTATAGACCAGCAGCGAGGGCGTGGGGATGCCTTCCTGGGCGCAGTGGTACAGCACGGCGGCCGCCAGTTGCTCGGGCGTCCTGCCGGCGGCCCACGGCTGCCGGTAGGTGTCCAGGTCAGCGAACAGCAGGCCGATACGGGCCAGATTCACCACGCGCCGGTTTGGGCGCATGAACTCCGCCTGCGTCAGCCATGTGTCGCGCGTCTGATCGACCATGCCCAAGATCGTGGGCATGTCCGTTAGCCTGTATGAGTCCTGCCGCTTGTCCTTGCCTACCGCGACCAGGAGCGAGAAAAAGCCCGTCCTGGTCGTGTCATGGTAGGTGCCGGCCTCGTCGGCCGGCTCGAACAAGGCAAGTTGTGCCTGTCCTGCCAT